>NZ_JAFNNZ010000020.1:0-6816 GCF_026536565.1 Gilliamella sp. B2923
TATGAAGTTTTTATCGACTATAAAGGTGAAATATTTGAGGGTTGTGCACATTTAGATAAATTATAAATAAAATAATAAAAGTTAAACACCTAATCTGTTTTATATCGATTCATCTCAAAGCTTGGTTTATTTACCCCGGCGCAATGGTGGATTATTTTTCTGGAGCGGGAATTGTGACTTATCATAATTATCTTTCCAAGTTCTGAACATGTGAATGGAAAAAGTATTGATACTTTATATTTAAATGATGATGATGAGCAAAATTTTATCAACGCAATGCATAAATTCAATTTTAATAAACAAATAACAGGAAAAAATAAAAAGAAATTTGATAATGCAACACAAGAAAAGAAAGGTACTCTCCATGATTCTCATTTACATTCAGGTTTTGATGATAGCTCTGTAAAGGAAATAAAATAATATGAAAAATTTAATCTATATTTCACCATTGTTCATATCTGTAATATTTACTCAGTTTAATATTAATTCCGTAAATGCACTAAATCAAAACAAAGATTTATTATCATTTAGTGAGTTACAAGGAGAAAAATTGGTATCAAATAAAAAATTTATATTATCTGTTAATAAAACTTGTAAAGGTGAATCTGAACTATGCACAATCGTTAAAATAAAAAACAATTATTATCTTCAATTTAGTAAGTTAGATGATAATGAAATAACCATTTCTAAACTAAAAAATAATGTTGAGTTAAAATTGAAAAGAAAAAAGAATGACAATCAATTTTTTATAGAAATAGAATTATTATCTTATAAAAATAATGAAAAAGTAGATTCTATAATATGTTACGAATATAAAAATGATCCCAATGACAGTTTGGCTGCAGAGAAATTATATTATTTAAAAGATTATGAATTATGGACATTGGATTTTACTTATGATTTAGAATCAACAACAGCAGAAAATTGGAAAAAGTATAAAATAAATCAAAATTCTGGAAAATTTGAATTATTGAAAAATACACAATAGCACTTTTGTTCCAAAGAGACATACATGATAAAAAATTTGGTTAGATTTCAATACTATGTAAGGAAAGGTAATAATAGGCTAATTATTCAAAAAATAAGTACCAATACTGCGATGCATAAATTTAATTTTGATAAATAGATAATTAGTTGTTACCCCTAATACAACTGATGAAATATATGTTTCTTATATTCCTCACTATAAGAAATTAATCATTCTTGGTGGAAAAAATGGTGAAGAATTACATAATGGTCATATGCACTTTGAAAACTTTCAATACGAAATAGCCGAGGTCTATCTATAATGCAGATAAAGTCTTTATTTTATGGTTTATTATTTTTACCTATTTTAGCATGTTCACATTCGTTGAACGCTTTAACTCATACTAATTTATTACCTGTGGGAACGTCTCAAATTATAAATAAAAAGCTGGTTAAGGATATTAACGATAATTGTTGGATTGACGGTTATTTTTCTTATGAAGAAGAAGACTGGAAAAAATATCGTAAAAGATGCAAATTATCGACCTTTTCTTCAAATCAAAGTTTTAAAAAAATCTTTGAAGAACTACAAAAAAATAAAATTGTCTATTTATATCAATCCAAGCAATTTAATATTTATTTAAAAAAAACGACCGATACAGGCATTTGTCTTGTTGAAGAAAAACAGCTTGAAGGTGAATGTGCAATTTCACCCACCAAGTTTATTATTACGATGTTTATCGAATCATCGAGCAAAATAATAAATCAACTTATTGTTTATTATAATGAAGATTATGGAAGTGATATGGCTCAAGTGACATTAGATTTTTACATCGATAAACAATTAAATATTTGGCTATTTAAACATATTTTAGATGAAGAAGGTGCGTCTGCGACTTTGTGGCAACATTACAAAATTAATAACAAAGGAAAGTTTAATTTACTGGATGAAATCAAATGTCAGTTCGAAAATGGCGGTCTTAAATTGGTTTGTAAAAATAAATAGTCAGCTTGCTTTAATTGAGTAAAGTGCTATATCAATTTAGGGATATAAATCTCATAGTTTTAAAGTGAATTATAAGCCAATCTGAGTATGATCATCTGTTTAAGGGATATCTACCGATACATATAGAATGTATCCACTAACGGTAAAGCCTTGTTTATTCATTCGGTAGCAATGGCGGATTAATTTTGTGGGATTAGATATTAAGACTTATTTATCATGATGTAAAGATCGAAAACATGAACAAAATAGTTGCAAAATTTATCGAAACCACGTAACTTATTAGTTATATTTCGGTAATATTATTCTTTGTTTAAAACACTTAGGACAGACATAGCATCATGGATAGTTTGCTAATTGTTTTTAAATACTTAATATCAAGTGTGCTTCCTCCTCATACTTCCCTTATTGTTGGTTCCTATATTGTTAAAATAACTGAAAGGAATACACATGGCAAAGGACCTGTCCAACTTTATTCTAAATAAAAAAGAGGGTCATAATCCATGGTTACAACTTCTAGTAGTTGGGAAACAAAAAGAATCAAAAGGGAAAACACCTTTAACTAAAGATGAAATTTATCAAATGGCGAAAACCATTGAAGCATCAATAAAACGCAGAGCAACAGAACAATAGTTAACAATTACTTAAGTAATAACATGGAATATAAGGTAAATAAAAAGGGAGAAAACACGATGAAAAAGACGCTCCTTTTACTCGGCTTATTAAGCCTAAGCGTAACTACCCAAGCGGTAGAACTCGCCTATAAAACCGAGTGTATTGGCTCATATACTTTAGATTTACCCGATAATCTTGAAATCGCACTCAATCCAATAGAACATTATTTTGAACCCAGTTCAAAATCTCCAAACTATTTTGCAGATAAAAAATGGGCAATTTTATCTGTTTTTAATTATAATCGTAATATATTAGATATTTATGATGGTAATTTAAATAAAACAGCTAAACAGCAGGTTATAAACAAATTAATTGAAGAATCCGATAATCGCTCAGAAACTAACTCAAAACGTAAATTAAAAAAAATAAATATAAATAATATAATTGGTTACTATAGTGATTTTGCTAGTAACTTAGCATTTTACCCAAATAATCATATTTATAATTTTTATTCAAATGAATATTACCAAGGTGAAAAAAAAGATTTTGAGTTTTATAAACAAAACGCCGAAGCAATTATTAATGGTTTTTCCACTCGTGAACTGTTTGAGCTGCCACAAACCGCAGGTAAATGTATTCCATTTGGCTTTGTCGCCGGTAATGATGCCTCCATACCCCTTATTTTAACCGTCTCTTTTCGTTTAAAAGAGCACCCTGATATCGTTATTTCGTTTACTGAAAATACACGATCATTTACCAATCTCTTGCGTTATGATGCCAAAGAAGAAATCAATCTATTTTGGAACAGTAATTACGATATAAGTAATCGAAATATTAAAAATATTAAATTACTAGGCTTCCCCATAAAGTATCGGGATATCAAAATGGATGGGCGTAATGGCTTAGCGGGTTTTGTTGAAATACGTTATAAAGATAAATCACCGTCCGACTATGGTTATTATGCTGTAGTTGAACCTTATCAAACTAAAAAAGAGGGTCATAATCCATGGTTACAACTTCTAGTAGTTGGGAAACAAAAAGAATCAAAAGGGAAAACACCTTTAACTAAAGATGAAATCTACCAAATAGCGAAAACCATTGAAGCGTCAATAAAACTTAGAGCGACAGAACAATAGCTAGTAATTAACGTAAGCAATAACATGGAATGTAAGGTAAATAAAAAGGGAGAAAATGAGATGAAAAAGGCGCTCCTTTTAATAGGTTTATTAAGCCTAAGCACAACAGCCCAGGCGGTAGAACTCACCTATAAAACCGAGTGTATTGGTTCCTATACCTTAGATTTACCCGATAATCTTGAAGTGGCACTTTACCCGACAAATAAGTACCTTAAACCTAAATCTCGTTTTCCTGTCTATTTTCAAGATGGAAAATGGGCAATATTATCTGCTTTTAATTATAATCGAAATAATTTATCGATTACTGCAAAATGGAACGATGAAGAATTAAAAAATGCAAAACAACAAATAGCTATAGAAAATCAGATTGTTAAAACTAATAATTCTAATGATATGGTGGAATTGTGGAATGAAAATAATAATTTGGGTTTTTATGCAAAAGAGGGAGCATCTGTAACTTTTATTAAAAATAATACAATATATTCATTTTTTACAACTAATCGCTACCAAGGCGAAAAAAAAGATTTTGAATTTTATAAGCAGAACGCCCAAGCAATTATTAATGGTTTTTCTACCCGTGAACTGTTTGAGCTGCCACAAACCGCAGGTAAATGTATTCCTTTTGGCTTTGTTGCCGGTAATGATTCCTCCGTACCCCTTATTTTAACCGTCTCTTTTCGGTTAAAAGAGCACCCTGATATCGTTATTTCGTTTACTGAAAATACACGATCATTTACCAATCTCTTGCGCTATGATGCCAAAGAAGAAATTAATCTATTTTGGAACAGTAATTACGATATAAGTAATCGAAATATTAAAAATATTAAATTACTAGGCTTCCCCATAAAGTATCGGGATATCAAAATGGATGGGCGGAATGGCTTAGCGAGTTTTGTTGAAATACGTTATAAAGATAATTCACCGTTCGACTATGGTTATTATGCTGTAGTTGAACCTTATCAAACTAAAAAAGAGGGTCATAATCCATGGTTACAACTTCTAGTAGTTGGGAAACAAAAAGAATCAAAAGGGAAAACACCTTTAACTAAAGATGAAATCTACCAAATAGCGAAAACCATTAAAGCGTCAATAAAACTTAGAGCGACAGAACAATAGCTAGTAATTAACGTAAGCAATAACATGGAATGTAAGGTAAATAAAAAGGGAGAAAATGAGATGAAAAAGGCGCTCCTTTTAATAGGTTTATTAAGCCTAAGCACAACAGCCCAGGCGGTAGAACTCACCTATAAAACCGAGTGTATTGGTTCCTATACCTTAGATTTACCCGATAATCTTGAAGTGGCACTTTACCCGACAAATAAGTACTTTAAACCTAAATCTCGTTTTCCTGTCTATTTTCAAGATGGAAAATGGGCAATATTATCTGCTTTTAATTATAATCGAAATAATTTATCGATTACTGCAAAATGGAACGATGAAGAATTAAAAAATGCAAAACAACAAATAGCTATAGAAAATCATATTGTTAAAACTAATAATTCTAATGATATGGTGGAATTATGGAATGAAAATAATAATTTGGGTTTTTATGCAAAAGAGGGAGCATCTGTAACTTTTATTAAAAATAATACAATATATTCATTTTTTACAACTAATCGCTACCAAGGCGAAAAAAAAGATTTTGAATTTTATAAGCAGAACGCCCAAGCAATTATTAATGGTTTTTCTACCCGTGAACTGTTTGAGGTGCCACAAATTGCTGGTAAATGTATCCCTTTTGGCTTTGTCGCTGGGAATGATGCCTCCCTACCCCTTATTTTAACCGTCTCTTTTCGGTTAAAAGAGCACCCTGATATCGTTATTTCGTTTACTGAAAATACAAGTTCTTTTACCAATCTCTTGCGTTATGATGCCAAAGAGGAAATCAATCTATTTTGGAACAGTAATTACGATATAAGTAATCGAAATATAAAAAACATTAAATTACTAGGCTTCCCCATAAAGTATCGGGATATCAAAATGGATGGGCGTAATGGCTTAGCGGGTTTTGTTGAAATACGTTATAAAGATAAATCACCCTCCGATTATGGTTATTATGGCGTAGTGTCTTACTATTCCCGAAACACCTCAAACAGCAAAACCAATCATCCGTGGCTACAGCTATCAGTTATTGGAAAACGTAGTGAAGCAAAAGGGAAAATCCCCCTAACGGAAGATGAAATTTATCAAATGGCGAAAACCATTGAAGCATCAATAAAACGTAGAGCAACAGAACAATAGTTAACAATTACTTAAGTAATAACATGGAATATAAGGTAAATAAAAAGGGAGAAAACACGATGAAAAAGACGCTCTTTTTACTCGGCTTATTAAGCCTAAGCGTAACTACCCAAGCGGTAGAACTCACCTATAAAACCGAGTGTATTGGCTCATATACCTTAGATTTACCTGACAATCTTGAGGTAGCACTTTATCCGACAAATAAATACCTTAAACCAAAATCCCGTTTCCCTATCTATTTTCAAGATGGTAAATGGACCATTTTATCAGCTTTTAATTATAACCAAAATAATTTATCAATTACTGCAAAATGGAACGATGAAGAGTTAAAAAAAGCAAAGCATCAAATAGCTATAGAGAATAGTAATGTTAAAGACAGCAATTTCAATGATATGGTAGAAATATGGGAAAAAGATAATAATTTGGGGTTTTATACAAAAAATGGAGCTCGTGTAACTTTTATAGACAAAAATAGAATTTATTCTTTTTTTACAAATGATTTTCGCCAAGCGGAAGAAAAAAATTTTGATTTTTATAAAGATAACGTCGAAGCAATTATTAACGGTTTTTCGCCTCGTGAACTGTTTGAAGTGCCGCCTACCGCAGGTAAATGTATTCCATTTGGCTTTGTCGCCGGTGATAATTCCAACATACCCCTTATTTTAACTGTCTCTTTTCGATTAAAAGAGCACCCTGATATCGTTATTTCGTTTACCGAAAATACAAGTCCTTTTACCAATCTCTTGCGTTATGATGCCAAAGAGGAAATAAATCTATTTTGGAATAGTAATTACGATATAAGTAATCGAAATATAAAAAACATTAAATTACTAGGCTTTCCTATAAAGTATCGGG
>NZ_JAFNNZ010000021.1:0-6665 GCF_026536565.1 Gilliamella sp. B2923
TATGCGGCGACCGAGTTGCTCTTGCCCGGCGTCAACACGGGATAATACCGCACCACATAGCAGAACTTTAAAAGTGCTCATCATTTGATCGGCTATAATCGCCGCGTGGACGTAGTCAGTTTGACAACCTGCGTTTTGATCATCGCGCGCCCGCTGAAACAAAGCTGCAAAGCGATCCCGGATCGGGAGAAGGGCAGAAGGCAGGGGTTCCTCAGATGCGGCATACAGCTTCGCCATTAGTTCCGCTGCAATTTCGGTCGCCTGGTAGTCGCCGTGCTCGGCAACGATGTGAGAGAGCATTCGCTCCCCGGCATATTCGAGCAACATCAGATTGTTCTCACGACCGAGCAACCGGACTGCTCCCCTCCCATTGCGCCATACCAGATAGTCGGCCCCGCGCAGTTCATCAGCAATGTCTTCTATAGGTTTCAATCCCTTGACGATTGCAGGAGTCCCGTCTGGCAATGAAACTTTCCAAACGAGGCTGGAAAAGGTGTCCGCAATGAGAACAGGTTGCGAAACGTGCCAATGAGCAGGAAAAACAGGCGGCATGAACATCAACCCCAAGTCAGAGGGTCCAATCGCAGATAGAAGGCAAGGCGTTCGCGGTCGGGGGCTTCGATCCCCAATACATTGAATAGGACAGCGAAGGCGCGCTCTGCTTCATCTGGCGCTGCCCAGTTCTCTTCGGCGTTAGCAATCATGAGTGCCAAATCGGCATAGCGATCTGCTGTTCCGAGCCGCCCAAGGTCGATCAGACCCGTGCATTGAAGAGTTTTAGGGTCCACCATGAAGTTCGGCATGCAGGGATCACCATGGCAAACAACCATATCGGTGCGCTCTTGGTCGAGCCGCACCGGTAGCTCTCGTTCGACACGAGCCAAAAGATCGAGCTGCGGCGTACTCTTGTCCTCGTCCGGTAAGAAGTCGGGATTGACGGCATTGCGGGACACCACATCAACGGCGCGTCCGAACATTCGCGACAGCCTGCGCTCAAACGGACATTGATCAACCGATAGGCTGTGAACAGCGCCAAGTTGCTGCCCCATTGACGGCCACGCTTTGAGCAAATCCGCTCCAGACAGATCAGCCGCCGGTACTCCCGGAATTGCCGTTATCACCAAGCATGCACCCTCCTGTTCCTCCTGCCAGTTGATGACCTCGGGGCAAGCCACACCTCGACCTTTGAGCCAAATGAGGCGGTCACGCTCTCCAGCGAGCTCACCGCGGCGGGAAGCAGGTGCGATTTTCGCGAAGGCATGCCCGTCACCACGTCGAAAAACAAAATCACCAGATTCTCCGCCTCTGACAGGCAACCAGTCAGAATGCGATTCACCAAAAAAAATATTAGTTCGATTCAATGGAGGTTCCTTCAGTTTTCTGATGAAGCGCGAATATAGAGAAATATCCCGAATGTGCAGTTAACGAATTCTTGCGGTTTCTTTCAGCGCCGCCAATACCGCCAGCCCGTCGCGCAAGGGGCGCGGCTCGTGTGTGCGGATGAAGTCAGCTCCACCTGCGGCGGCGGCAAGCTCTGCAGCGAGTGTCGCGGCCCCGACATCCCCCGGACCACGGCCTGTGAGCGCGCGCAGAAAGGATTTGCGCGAAACAGACAGAAGCACCGGCAAATCGAAGCGCAGCCGCAATTCATCGAACCGCGCCAGCACCGAGAGCGAGGTTTCGGGAGCAGCCCCCAGAAAAAACCCCATGCCGGGATCAAGGACAAGGCGGTTGCGTTTGATACCGGCACCCGTCAGCGCCGCGATGCGCGCGTCAAAGAACGCCGCAATGTGATCCATGATGTCGCCAGCGGGTGCCTCGCGCCGATCTGCCTGCCCGTCTTGCACCGAATGCATAACGACGAGTTTGGCAGATGATTTCGCCAATTGCGGATAGAACGCAGCGTCTGGAAAACCGCGAATATCATTGAGATAGGCCACACCACGCGACAAGGCATAGGCTTGCGTCGCGGGTTGATAACTGTCGAGCGAGACGGGAATGCCATCTGCCTTGAGCGCGTCCAGCACCGGCGCGATACGCGCGATTTCTGTGTCGGACGAAACAGGCGCGGCGTCGGGATTGCTGGATGCCGGACCGAGGTCGATCACATCTGCCCCCTCGGCCATCAGCTTACGCGCCTGCGCAATGGCTGCGTCTGGCGCCAGATACCGGCCTCCATCGGAGAAACTGTCCGAGGTTATGTTGACGATGCCGAAAATGATGAGCGATTTATTCATGGGGGCTTCTATAATAATAATAATCGAGCATGAGTATCATACGGATGCTCGGGTCGAAAGGGAATCCCCAGGCGAGTAACCTGTTTGCGGTGATCCATTAGCTGCAGGAGCAGAATAGCATACATCTGGAAGCAAAGCAAGGAAAGCGGCCTATGGAGCTGTGCGGCAGCGCTCAGTAGGCAATTTTTCAAAATATTGTTAAGCCTTTTCTGAGCATGGTATTTTTCATGGTATTACCAATTAGCAGGAAAATAAGCCATTGAATATAAAAGATAAAAATGTCTTGTTTACAATAGAGTGGGGGGGGTCAGCCTGCCGCCTTGGGCCGGGTGATGTCGTACTTGCCCGCCGCGAACTCGGTTACCGTCCAGCCCAGCGCGACCAGCTCCGGCAACGCCTCGCGCACCCGCTGGCGGCGCTTGCGCATGGTCGAACCACTGGCCTCTGACGGCCAGACATAGCCGCACAAGGTATCTATGGAAGCCTTGCCGGTTTTGCCGGGGTCGATCCAGCCACACAGCCGCTGGTGCAGCAGGCGGGCGGTTTCGCTGTCCAGCGCCCGCACCTCGTCCATGCTGATGCGCACATGCTGGCCGCCACCCATGACGGCCTGCGCGATCAAGGGGTTCAGGGCCACGTACAGGCGCCCGTCCGCCTCGTCGCTGGCGTACTCCGACAGCAGCCGAAACCCCTGCCGCTTGCGGCCATTCTGGGCGATGATGGATACCTTCCAAAGGCGCTCGATGCAGTCCTGTATGTGCTTGAGCGCCCCACCACTATCGACCTCTGCCCCGATTTCCTTTGCCAGCGCCCGATAGCTACCTTTGACCACCATGGCATCAGCGGTGACGGCCTCCCACTTGGGTTCCAGGAACAGCCGGAGCTGCCGTCCGCCTTCGGTCTTGGGTTCCGGGCCAAGCACTAGGCCATTAGGCCCAGCCATGGCCACCAGCCCTTGCAGGATGCGCAGATCATCAGCGCCCAGCGGCTCCGGGCCGCTGAACTCGATCCGCTTGCCGTCGCCGTAGTCATACGTCACGTCCAGCTTGCTGCGCTTGCGCTCGCCCCGCTTGAGGGCACGGAACAGGCCGGGGGCCAGCGGTGGCGGTCTTGCCCTTGGATTCACGCAGCAGCACCCACGGCTGATAACCGGCGCGGGTGGTGTGCTTGTCCTTGCGGTTGGTGAAGCCCGCCAAGCGGCCATAGTGGCGGCTGTCGGCGCTGGCCGGGTCGGCGTCGTACTCGCTGGCCAGCGTCCGGGCAATCTGCCCCCGAAGTTCACCGCCTGCGGCGTCGGCCACCTTGACCCATGCCTGATAGTTCTTCGGGCTGGTTTCCACTACCAGGGCAGGCTCCCGGCCCTCGGCTTTCATGTCATCCAGGTCAAACTCGCTGAGGTCGTCCACCAGCACCAGACCATGCCGCTCCTGCTCGGCGGGCCTGATATACACGTCATTGCCCTGGGCATTCATCCGCTTGAGCCATGGCGTGTTCTGGAGCACTTCGGCGGCTGACCATTCCCGGTTCATCATCTGGCCGGTGGTGGCGTCCCTGACGCCGATATCGAAGCGCTCACAGCCCATGGCCTTGAGCTGTCGGCCTATGGCCTGCAAAGTCCTGTCGTTCTTCATCGGGCCACCAAGCGCAGCCAGATCGAGCCGTCCTCGGTTGTCAGTGGCGTCAGGTCGAGCAAGAGCAACGATGCGATCAGCAGCACCACCGTAGGCATCATGGAAGCCAGCATCACGGTTAGCCATAGCTTCCAGTGCCACCCCCGCGACGCGCTCCGGGCGCTCTGCGCGGCGCTGCTCACCTCGGCGGCTACCTCCCGCAACTCTTTGGCCAGCTCCACCCATGCCGCCCCTGTCTGGCGCTGGGCTTTCAGCCACTCCGCCGCCTGCGCCTCGCTGGCCTGCTGGGTCTGGCTCATGACCTGCCGGGCTTCGTCGGCCAGTGTCGCCATGCTCTGGGCCAGCGGTTCGATCTGCTCCGCTAACTCGTTGATGCCTCTGGATTTCTTCACTCTGTCGATTGCGTTCATGGTCTATTGCCTCCCGGTATTCCTGTAAGTCGATGATCTGGGCGTTGGCGGTGTCGATGTTCAGGGCCACGTCTGCCCGGTCGGTGCGGATGCCCCGGCCTTCCATCTCCACCACGTTCGGCCCCAGGTGAACACCGGGCAGGCGCTCGATGCCCTGCGCCTCAAGTGTTCTGTGGTCAATGCGGGCGTCGTGGCCAGCCCGCTCTAATGCCCGGTTGGCATGGTCGGCCCATGCCTCGCGGGTCTGCTCAAGCCATGCCTTGGGCTTGAGCGCTTCGGTCTTCTGTGCCCCGCCCTTCTCCGGGGTCTTGCCGTTGTACCGCTTGAACCACTGAGCGGCGGGCCGCTCGATGCCGTCATTGATCCGCTCGGAGATCATCAGGTGGCAGTGCGGGTTCTCGCCGCCACCGGCATGGATGGCCAGCGTATACGGCAGGCGCTCGGCACCGGTCAGGTGCTGGGCGAACTCGGACGCCAGCGCCTTCTGCTGGTCGAGGGTCAGCTCGACCGGCAGGGCAAATTCGACCTCCTTGAACAGCCGCCCATTGGCGCGTTCATACAGGTCGGCAGCATCCCAGTAGTCGGCGGGCCGCTCGACGAACTCCGGCATGTGCCCGGATTCGGCGTGCAAGACTTCATCCATGTCGCGGGCATACTTGCCTTCGCGCTGGATGTAGTCGGCCTTGGCCCTGGCCGATTGGCCGCCCGACCTGCTGCCGGTTTTCGCCGTAAGGTGATAAATCGCCATGCTGCCTCGCTGTTGCTTTTGCTTTTCGGCTCCATGCAATGGCCCTCGGAGAGCGCACCGCCCGAAGGGTGGCCGTTAGGCCAGTTTCTCGAAGAGAAACCGGTAAGTGCGCCCTCCCCTACAAAGTAGGGTCGGGATTGCCGCCGCTGTGCCTCCATGATAGCCTACGAGACAGCACATTAACAATGGGGTGTCAAGATGGTTAAGGGGAGCAACAAGGCGGCGGATCGGCTGGCCAAGCTCGAAGAACAACGAGCGCGAATCAATGCCGAAATTCAGCGGGTGCGGGCAAGGGAACAGCAGCAAGAGCGCAAGAACGAAACAAGGCGCAAGGTGCTGGTGGGGGCCATGATTTTGGCCAAGGTGAACAGCAGCGAGTGGCCGGAGGATCGGCTCATGGCGGCAATGGATGCGTACCTTGAACGCGACCACGACCGCGCCTTGTTCGGTCTGCCGCCACGCCAGAAGGATGAGCCGGGCTGAATGATCGACCGAGACAGGCCCTGCGGGGCTGCACACGCGCCCCCACCCTTCGGGTAGGGGGAAAGGCCGCTAAAGCGGCTAAAAGCGCTCCAGCGTATTTCTGCGGGGTTTGGTGTGGGGTTTAGCGGGCTTTGCCCGCCTTTCCCCCTGCCGCGCAGCGGTGGGGCGGTGTGTAGCCTAGCGCAGCGAATAGACCAGCTATCCGGCCTCTGGCCGGGCATATTGGGCAAGGGCAGCAGCGCCCCACAAGGGCGCTGATAACCGCGCCTAGTGGATTATTCTTAGATAATCATGGATGGATTTTTCCAACACCCCGCCAGCCCCCGCCCCTGCTGGGTTTGCAGGTTTGGGGGCGTGACAGTTATTGCAGGGGTTCGTGACAGTTATTGCAGGGGTTCGTGACAGTTAGTACGGGAGTGACGGGCACTGGCTGGCAATGTCTAGCAACGGCAGGCATTTCGGCTGAGGGTAAAAGAACTTTCCGCTAAGCGATAGACTGTATGTAAACACAGTATTGCAAGGACGCGGAACATGCCTCATGTGGCGGCCAGGACGGCCAGCCGGGATCGGGATACTGGTCGTTACCAGAGCCACCGACCCGAGCAAACCCTTCTCTATCAGATCGTTGACGAGTATTACCCGGCATTCGCTGCGCTTATGGCAGAGCAGGGAAAGGAATTGCCGGGCTATGTGCAACGGGAATTTGAAGAATTTCTCCAATGCGGGCGGCTGGAGCAT
Organism: Gilliamella sp. B2923; assembly: GCF_026536565.1. Classification (NCBI taxonomy): domain Bacteria; kingdom Pseudomonadati; phylum Pseudomonadota; class Gammaproteobacteria; order Orbales; family Orbaceae; genus Gilliamella; species Gilliamella sp. B2923. Next base: position 6,248 of record NZ_JAFNNZ010000021.1, read on the forward strand.
GGCTTTCTACGGGTTCGCTGCGAGTCTTGCCACGCCGAGCACCTGGTCGCTTTCAGCTGTAAGCGTCGCGGTTTCGGGGTCTGACGCTCAGTGGAACGAAAACTCACGTTAAGGGATTTTGGTCATGAGATTATCAAAAAGGATCTTCACCTAGATCCTTTTAAATTAAAAATGAAGTTTTAAATCAATCTAAAGTATATATGAGTAAACTTGGTCTGACAGTTACCAATGCTTAATCAGTGAGGCACCTATCTCAGCGATCTGTCTATTTCGTTCATCCATAGTTGCCTGACTCCCCGTCGTGTAGATAACTACGATACGGGAGGGCTTACCATCTGGCCCCAGTGCTGCAATGATACCGCGAGACCCACGCTCACCGGCTCCAGATTTATCAGCAATAAACCAGCCAGCCGGAAGG
>NZ_JAFNNZ010000022.1:0-6240 GCF_026536565.1 Gilliamella sp. B2923
AACCACTCGCATGGAACCCTATAGAATTTTTGTTGACTTTATCCCAAAAAACATGTGGTGATAAAATATCTACTTGTTGCATTTGAAGTAATTCTGACTGACTTATCCAATCAATCATCCCATTTTTAAAATTTAAAAAATTTTGCTTACCATTTTCCGTACTACCTAAAGATAAATATTGTTGATTAGAAGAATTTTTATATATTTCCTGAGCAAATAATAAGTTAGGTAATAGCAATAATAATAAAATTAATTGTTTCATATAATATCCTTATTTACCGAGAGGGTTGCCTTTTAAAACTGGTGGCCATGAATATTAATCGTTAGCAAATGGGATTTTTGATTTGTTATATCCCCAATATCTGTCATGTTCAAAATGTGGAATATCATCTATGGGTACGTTTCTACTCCTTAAAATAGAGTAAAATTTATTATAATCAAAATCAGTAAGATCACCATGACCATTTGCAATACCTCTATCAACTTCAATATGAGGTACTATTATTGGCCAACATCCTTCAATATCCGAAGCCTCAATATATAAATCTGCAAGGGCTTGATATTGATTATCAGTAGGAACATCTGGACTTTTATAATTAAGTTCGACATGGAACATTCTTCTTTTTAAATTATGCCAAGATTCAGCTTTAGTTGCCCACACATTTTTTCGGTAAAAAGCCAGTTTTCAATTATTTTATCATTTTGACTCAAGGTGGCTGACGTTGATGAAGTTTCTGTTTGATGCTTTGAGCTGTCCTCTGTCTTATCTTTTTCAGTGTCGCTTTGTTTTGTCTTTTGACTTTGCTTAGTTAAACCTTTGGCTACACCGTCCCACCAAAGCATTTTTGTCGCTTTTTCTTTGGTTTTTTCCCATAACTTATATTTCTCTTCTAACTTATTTATATAACCCAATAATTTAAGTTGTTCCGATGTTAATTTCTTTTCAGACTCCTCTTTATCATTTTTCGGAAAACTTTGATAATCTTTTCTTTGTTGCTCTAAGCCTTGTTTTGTTGATTCTTGTTTGCTTGCGTCTAACTTACTAACATATGACAAAACCGCATAAACTTATAATAGGAAAAGATTCATTACTTTAATCCTAATTCATTACTTTAATCCTAATTCATTTCTTGATAGGTTAATTCACTTTCTGTAGGCTGTCTGTAGACTGCGAGATAATCTTCACCCACAATAAAGAGCATTTCATTCATATAAATCGCTTTATTTCCATTTAGTAGAAATTTAGATAATGGTGATTTGCCAATATTGTCAAATGTGATATATTCCAACTCATTACTAATATCTATATTAAATTTTTTAAAATTTTCAACTTGCTGTTGATAGTGTTTTTCATTACCAAATAACTGTTTTGATTTTGCTTTACCAAAGGTAAATGAATAGGCTTGTTGATAATTAACACAAAGCTTTTTATCAGCAGGATTTAAGGTTAGTGTGATATCATCAAGTTCATCGAATGTAATTTTCTTAAAGCGCATATAATTATTTGCTTGTTTGCTAGTTAGTAAAAGGCTTTTTGTTGAGTGTGTTTTGTTATCTTTAACCGCTAATTCACTGTAGCAATTTGAAGTGACAGGTAACTCTTGGAACTTTCCTTCTTTTGTCACTTGAAAATGTTGTACTTCTATTGTTTCATCTTCAAAACGTTGTCGACGCTCAATAAAATAGTTTTTATCTATCGTAAAATAACGATAACCCACCGTGTAACCGCTACCGCCAGGACCGCCTCGAGTTGTAGTCCGATAATCAAATAATACCAGTTTATCTAGCACTTTATAATCATTAGAAAACAGATATAAATATGAATCCGACTCACCACTATCCCAGAATACATCAATTAGTATTGGATTTATAATAGATGAAATAGGAGGATACTTTGCTCCGAATATATCTATTGCAAACCAAGGAAGATCTAAAAAATTTTTAAAATGAATAGATAACTTTTTTAATACGCCGTCTCGATATAGCATAAATGCATCATCTGCATTAAATGGAACATGGATTGTGGGTAACTGAGGAACTTGTTTAATAAATTCTTTTTCAAAATAAGGTTTTGAATAAAATACTGGCTTACCATCTTTTCCAAACAAAAGCAGCATATCATCCAATAATACTGCCTGCCGATTTTGTGTTACATACTGTTTTAATAGGCTGTTATCAATATTTTTATCAAATTGAAGATAAGTAATGTTATCATTTAATTTAATATTATAATTATGCTCCAATAACTCTTGCTGCTCTTTTAAATCAATATATGCTTGTTCAATATTATTACTCTTAAAAAAATCGTCTGTAGGCATCGTATTACGTTTAATCAAAAACAACTGATTATTGAAATAAAATTTATTACCACGTAATTTTATATCAAAATCCATCGTTGTTTCATCTACAGATGTATTGCTAATACCATAAATAATTCCCCAATTATCTGGCACTTTTTTTTCATCAGCTATCGCTGATGATGCTATTAAATTTAATAATAGAGAAAATAATACAAAATAGTAATTACTGTGTTTCATATTGTTAACCTTAATCCTAATTCACTTCTTGATAGGTTAATTCACTTTCTGTAGGTTGTCTGTAGGCTGCGAGATAATCTTCACCCACAATAAAGAGCATTTCGTTCATATAAATTGCTTTATTTCCATTTAGTAGAAATTTAGATAATGGTGATTTGTCAATATTGTCAAATGTGATATATTCCAACTCATTACTAATATCTATATTAAATTTTTTAAAATTTTCAACTTGCTGTTGATAGCGTTTTTCATTACCAAATAACTGTTTTGATTTTGCTTTACCAAAGGTAAATGAATAGGCTTGTTGATAATTAACACAAAGCTTTTTATCAGCAGGATTTAAGGTTAGTGTGATATCATAAAGCTCATTAAATATGTTGCTTTCAAAGCGCATATAATTATTTGCTTGTTTACTAGTTAGTAAAAGGCTTTTTGTTGAATGTATTTTGTTATCTTTAACCGCTAATTCTCTGTAGCAATTTGAAGTGACAGGTAACTCTTGGAACTTTCCTTCTTTTGTCACTTGAAAATGTTGTACTTCTATTGTTTCATCTTCAAAACGTTGTCGACGCTCAATTAAATAGTTTTTATCTATCGTAAAATAACGATAACCAACAGGGTAACCGCTACCGCCAGGTCCGCCTCGAGTTGTAGTTATATAACTAAATAACACCAGTTTATCTAGAACCTTATAATCATTAGAAAACAGATATAAATATGAATCAATATCACCACTATCCCAACCTACATCAATAAATATTGGATTTATAAGAGGTGAAATAGAAGGGTACTTTGCTCCGAATATATCTGTTGCAAACCAAGGAAGATCTAAAAAATTTTTAAAATGAATGGATAAATTTTTTAATACATCGTCTCGATATAAAATAAAAGCATCGTTTGCATTAAACGGAACATTGATTATGGGCAACTGAGGAACTTGTTTAATAAATTCTTTTTCAAAATAAGGTTTTGAATAAAATACTAGCTTACCTTCGTTTCCAAACAAAAGCAGCATATCATCCAATAATACTACCTGCCGGTTTTGTGTTACATACTGTTTTAATAGGCTATTATCAATATTTTTATCAAATTGAAGATAAGTAATGTTATCTTTTAATTTAATATTATAATTATACTCTAATAATGCTTGCTGCTTTTTTAAAGCAAAATATGTTTTTTCTATATTATTGCTTATAAAAAAATCTTCTGCAGGCATCGTATTACGTTCAATCAAAAACGACTGATTATTAAAATAAAATTTATTACTACGTAATTTTATATCAAAATCAATCGTTGTTTCATTTACTAATGAATCACTAATATCATAAATAATTCCCCAATTATCTGGCGCTTTTTTTTCATCAGCTATCGCTGATGATGCTATTAAATTCAATATTAGAGAAAATAATACAAAATAGTAATTACTTTGTTTCATATTGTTAACCTTAATCCTAATTCATTTCTTGATAGGTTAATTCAGTTTCTGTAGGCTGTCTGTAGACTGCGAGATAATCTTCACCCACAATAAAGAGCATTTCATTCATATAAATCGCTTTATTTCCATTTAGTAGAAATTTAGATAATGGTGATTTGCCAATAATGTCAAATGTGATATATTCCAACTCATTACTAATATCTATATTAAATTTTTTAAAATTTTCAACTTGCTGTTGATAGTGTTTTTCATTACCAAATAACTGTTTTGATTTCGCTTTACCAAAGGTGAATGAATAGGCTTGTTGATAATTAACACAAAGCTTTTTATCAGCAGGATTTAAGGTTAGTGTGATATCATAAAGTTCAATGAATTTGTTACTTTCAAAGCGCATATAATTATTTGCTTGTTTATCGGTTAGTAAAAGGCTTTTTGTTGAATGTGTTTTGTTATCTTTAACCGCTAATTCACTGTAGCAATTTGACGTGACAGGTAACTCTTGAAACTTCCCTTCTTTTGTCACTTGAAAATGTTGTACTTCTATTGTTTCATCTTCAAAACGTTGGCGACGCTCAATAAAATAGTTTTTGTCAATGGTAAAATAATGATAACCAACCGTGTAACCGCTACCGCCTGGACCGCCTCGAGTTGTAGTCCGATAACCAAATAACACCAGTTTATCTAGAACCTTATAATCATTAGAAAACAGATATAAATAGGAATCAATATCACCACTATCCCAACCTACATCAATTAATATTGGATTTATAATCGGTGAAATAGAAGGATATTTTGCTCCGGATATATCTGTTGCAAACCAAGGAATATCTAAAAAATTTTTAAAATGAATGGATAACGGTTTTAATACGTGGTCTCGATATAGCACAAAAGCATCGTTTGCATTAAACGGAACATTGATTGTGGCTAACGAAGGAACTTGTTTAATAAATTCTTTTTCAAAATAAGGTCTTGAATAAAATACCGGCTTACCATTTTTTCCAAACAAAACCAGCATATCATCCAATAATAAGGCCTGCCGATTTTGTGTTACATACTGTTTTAATAGGCTATTATCAATATTTTTATCAAATTGAAGATAAGTAATATTATCTTTTAATTTAATATTATAATTATACTCTAATAATGCTTGCCGCTCTTTTAAAGAAAAATATGTTTTTTCTATATTATTGCTTACAAAAAAATCTTCTGCAGGCATCGTATTACGTTTAATCAAAAACGACTGATTATTAAAATAAAATTTATTACCACGTAATTTTATATCAAAATCAATCGTTGTTTCATCTACCAATGTATCACTTATACCATAAATAATTCCCCAATTATCTGGCGCTTTTTTTTCATCAGCTATCGCTGATGATACGATTAAATTTAATAATAGAGAAAATAATACAAAATAGTAATTACTTTGTTGCATATTGTTAACCTTTATTAGTGATTAATGTTTGCATTGATATGCCATTGACTTGTTCAACGCTTTTCGCAAAGTATTCATCTTTCAAATAAACTAATTGAAAACTTCTGACATCAAAATGTACCCATGTTGGTGCTACAGCTTTATCTGTAGATATTTTTACTCGATTTCCTGGCTCTAAAGAAACAAAATTTGGGGTAGCCCATCTGTATTGAGCATCACAATACTTAATCATCACTTCTCTTGCATCATCACACAAATTAGCTTTTGTAATTTTTGGATTGTCGTAAACCATATGAATATCTAGCGCTTTTCCCATATGATTCGTCGTTTGTCTGCCATTATGAGCATTATTATCAGACCAACAGCGATATCCGGATTCAACTTTTTCAATTTTCATATTTCGTTGATCAAAGTGTTTCAAATAAAATTTCCAGGCTCTTAATACCCAAAATAACGTTCTATGTAACCCTGGATATTCATATTCTCTTTTCTGTTCAATAATTGTTGTTTTTTGTTTTTGCTCAGAATTTTTCCCGAGTCCAAATCCTCCACATGCTTTATCATCGCCTATTAATTTCAATGTTGAACATTTACACTTAGCTTGAGCAAAATATGTTGCTATTGGGTATTCCTCTTGAAACGTATCAATCGCTTCAATTACTTGCATATCAACAACACCCGTTTCTTCAACTTTCATATAGTCACGTTGAAACTGTTTGATCATGTTTTCCGTTCTTTCCGTAAACTCATCAGTCGGGACATTGCCACCAAAACCGGCAAGGCGGATATTGATTTCTCGAATTATTTCATCTTTATCGCCTTTTTGGAAAAGA
>NZ_JAFNNZ010000023.1:0-5067 GCF_026536565.1 Gilliamella sp. B2923
CTTCATCTTGGAGATCTAAACAATGGTGAAATTTCTCCATTGTTAATTCAACAAATTTTCGTATTTTATCATGTAAACTTTCGTATATCGCTGCTTTGCGAAAAAAGGCATGAGAATTACTGGCTAAATCAGGATATTGTTTGATGATGCGAGCAAATTCAGGATAGTATTCAGGCTTGGTAACAAAATAAACATTAAGCCAATAACCATCAAATTTTTTAGAATAGCCTTTTGCCATTAAGCTATTTAAATAATCAAGTGCTTGTGAATATGCCTTCTCACTTTCTTCTTTGAAACGCAGATAGATTTTGCCATTTGTTGACATAGCTCTAGCAATAATAGCATCTGTTTCACAAAAAACATCATTTTCAGTAAAAGAGTTATAAGAATATGTATTTACATGTTGATTTATTGAATCTTCTATTACACGGGGTGTGTAATGAATTTCACCCAGCTGATCCCACTCTTGTTTTTGTATTATTGCTGGCTCATATCCAGCATTTATTAGAGGATTTAACCCTTTGTAAGCAACTTTAAAATCAAAATCTTTCCATTTGAATTGGAGGTTAGCCAGATGCCATTTATTAAAGTCAAAATCAGCATATTCTTCTATAAGACTTATACTTATTTTTTGGGGTTTTGCTTCACCAGAATGAAGATATTTTTTTAATAATGCTAAAATTCTATCCGTTTTAAGATGCAGAATAACGCCATCTGAAGCAAAATACGCTTTAACTGTATCAGATAAGAGTTCGATATCATATTCATCCGATTTTTCAAGTTTTTGAAGATTTGCCTCTATATTTTTTGCTAATTCATTAAGGTGATCCTCATTCAAGCGTTTATCCGCTAATGGTTGAAATTGATTGAAAAATGCAATTTTAAAGTAATTTTCGGTAAGACCCTCAAAAAAATCTTGATCAACCATTTGTTGTAATTTAGGTTTTAAAAATTGTGTTAAATATTGGATGATAAGTATTGGATTATGATACTGCATATCACAATTGTGTTCTGTATAATCAATATAGCGATTGTCATAGTTCAGGCTACAAATTTTAATACATCCTTTACTGAACGTTCTGATGAAAAATCCGTAAGTAGCATTGGGAAGTTTAAAGGCTGGGATATTATCACTTCCACCAGAGCGAATTGTCTCGACTAATTTTTTAACTTGAATCACCACCTCTTCAGCTATATCTTTAAAAAAAGCGGTTAGATATTTATCAACTAAACCATGAATACCTGTTAAATTGCTTTGATAATTGTCATAAATGTATTTCAAAACTCCCTTAGCATTCTGTTCTTTTATCAATATATTTGAATGTTTAATAGGTAAAAGATAAGCTAAGATATCTAAATGAATTGGAGAAACCAAAATAACAAAATCAGAAAAAATAGCTTCAAGTACATTTTTTATTAAAGTTTGAAATACTGTTTCTGATGCACTAAGAACTTTAAGTTTATTGAAAGTAGCTACGACATCAAATTGATCACCTTGTCTAATATGCTTTTGAACCATATTTTTAAGATTTTCAAATTCTAGTTCTTGCGCTGTTTTGGTTAAAGTTTCTTTTTCAACCGGGTTATTAATTTCTTTTGTTGGTTGTTGAACGGGAGATACCTTACGTAACTCTTCAAAATCAAATGGGTTAGGTTGACCTCCATATGACCATCCTTGAAGATTAAACCACGGTTTTTCTTTACCGTCATCCTTCACATCTTTGGGTGGTGTGGGTTTGGGGTGGTATTTCGGTTTTGGGGCATCGGGCATTTTGATGATTGTTTGGCTTTGCTTTTCTATGCAGGTTGATTGTTCAAACGCTGGTGGGATTGCTTTTTCCTCATAGCCCTTTTTGATTTTCGATCTGATCAGTTTGTTGGCTTCTTTTTCCGCATCGGCAGGCGATAAAAACGTTTTAACTTGTGTTTGTCCTTTTGCCCCTACCTTACCAAATACGATTGTTAGTGATTCGTCTTGTTGGGTAATATACCAAAATTTGTTTGACTGTAGATCGCTATATTCTAGATACTTTTTCATTGTGTTATGTTTTCCTAATACTTATCTTTTTTATATTTATTAGAATAATTTGAATTTATTCTGTCAATTGGGGCTTAAGCCCCAATTAGTAAGCCTTTTTATTAATTATAATTTGGCTAACTTTTCCTGCCAGTATTCTTGATATTGTGGCAGGCGTTTTTGTGCTGTTTGGTATACCTGTTTTAGTTCAGTAGTATCGATTCTTTGCAGTTTCTCCATGGCATAATCTAGTTTTTTCTGCTGTATATATGCCATAAACAGTAGTGAGGCATCATACACTTCACCCATATCCGGCGTAATTTTTTCAAGCTGTTTGATTGCCCGATAATTATTATCATTAAAAACCCCAGCGCCTAAAGCTTCATCCAAATGCATTATACCGGGCTTGGATTTATCAATGTTTGGGCTTCCTTTGGGACTGTCGAAGTAATAGTATTGTTTTCGCAGTGCGTATAATTTTTCTTTATCGGGCTCTTGTTTGTTCATTGCAACAGCAATCTTTGCAAAATCCATTACTCCATAAATTAGCTGAGCTTGGTTTTTACCATAAATTCCCATACCCACTTGATAAGGGGTGCCACTAAAATCAATCACGACCCTTTTACCAAAACAGTAGGCTTGTTCAGTGCCCCAAGCGATAACAGAGTTGGGATTTATTTCATTCTGCACTTTATAAAATTGGATAATAGCGTCGAAAATGTAGGGATTAGTTATCGTTAATGGCGCAAAAATAATTGCTTTCCATGAGGAATCATGAGTATATAATTCATTGAGATCAAACCCGCGTTTTTTAGCTTCCAATGGCGTAATGACACAAGGTGGATTTTCGATAAAATCTTGCTCATCGATGATTAACGGTTCGGAATCGCTTTCTGGTTTAGGTGAGATGTTATAAATAATTGGTTGACCGCTACCTTCTCCTTCTTCCTCAAGAGCTTCTAAAACTAAATTATAAAAATCAGCATAAATCAATTTCTCTTGCGGATCAGTCGCATTATTAAATAATTTTTTTAACTTTTTAAGACTATCACTAGGTTTACCAAAAAGATATTTTACTAAATAAGTCAATTTACAATATGGATTTTTTGGCTCGTTCATACTGTAATAATCGGTCAAACTAGCTAAATTTTGCGGAATTTTATAAAATTGACTGGATAATTCAGACATATGTTGACCTTGAGTTAATTGCAATAGCGCAATCGCAACCGCTGTTTCGGGCGTAATACCCCAATATTTTTCAAGAACAATACCAAAATTACCTGCCAAATATTCATGGTCACCATCGATTTCAAGTGCAAATTTAATAGCCAAATCCATATGTTTCACATCCGTCATTGCCAGGGCAATAGCAGCAAATGCCCCGGCGACTGAACTATATTCATCTTGTAAATCAAAACTATAATCAAGTTCATACATAGTTAAGTCAACAAACTCTCGAATTTTATCATGTAAACTTTCGTACATCGCTGCTTTGCGGAAAAAAACATGTGAACAACAAGCTATCCCCATCCCTAGTTCATATTCTTCAAAGTGTACATATTTTTTAACGTATTTAGCGAATTCAGAATAGTATTCAGGCTTGGCAACAAAATAAATATGAAGCCAATGCCCCTCAAATATATTTGAATAACCTTTTGCCATTAAGTTATTTAAATAATCAAGTGCATCGGAATATGCCTGTTCACTTTCTTGTTTAAAGCGTAAGTAAATTTCACCACCCGTTGGCATGGCTCTGGCGATAATGGTTTCAGTTTCACAAAAAACATCAGTTTCAGTAAAAGTATCATAAAAACGTTCGGTTTCTGATTGATCGTCTGGATCGTCTTTTTTTTCTGGCTTGCTATCAGGCTTGTTATCAATAATGCCCAGTTTATCCCACGCTTGTTTTTGTAGAATTGCTGGTTCATATCCTTTATCAACTAAGCATTCAACACTGTTATAAGCATATCTATAATCAAAATTAGCCCATTCAAACTGTAAATCAACTAAATGCCATTTGTTATAATCAAAATCGTCGTATTTCCTTAACAGTGAACGTCCTTTCGATTCAGCCTCTTTCTCACCTGAATAAAGATATTTTTTTAGTAATGCTAAAATTCTATCGGTATCGTATTGCTCAATAACGCCATTAAGGGCAAAATATTCCTCAACCGTGTCAGTTAGCAAATCTGCATAATATTCATCTGATTGCTCGAGATATTTTAGGTCGCTTTCAAGCTTAAATATCCTTGTTTGTCGGTAGGTTTGTTCTATTGGTATTTCAATAAGAATATTATCTGTTTGGAAAAGGGCAATTCTGAAATATTTATCAGTCATACCACCAAAAAAACCATCATCCAGCATTTTCTGGAGTTTTTTGGTAAGTAATGGAACAAAGTATTGATTATTTATCTCAACGCCATAACTAGTCCCATCATATTCTAGCTCATTTAGACTTTCTGAATAATAGCGTTTGGAATTTCGTTCATTGAATAAAGCATATATTTCCAGCGTTTTATAATCAAAGGTGATATTAAAGCCACAAACATTTTCAGGGAATTTGTTAGCTGAAATATTTTTTTCACCTCCTGTCTGGGTAGTTTCAAAAATACTCTGTAATGCGTTAACTATTTTATCCACCATTTGTACCGGATAATCGGTTAGATATTGTTCAGCCAGCTGATGGATTGATTCGGCATGAGTCTGATAACGGTCATAAATATATTTCATCACACCTTGTGCAAAGATTTCTTGGAAAAGAATTTCTGGATCTCTGATTCTCAAAAGATAAGGAATGCAATCAAAGTGAATAGGTGATATTTTCTTCATAAATTTTGAAAATATCATTTGAAGCATATCTTTGATGAAAATTTGAAATTCCTTATTGTTTGGACTTAACGCTTTTAATTGTTCGAACTTAGCTTCAATATCGAACTGCTCACCTTGCTTTATATATTTTCGTAACAAAACTTTTAAGTTATCAAATTCTTGTTCTTGTGGTGTTTTGGTGACTGTCTCTTTTTTAATCGGGGCATTACTTTGTTTTGGTG
>NZ_JAFNNZ010000024.1:0-4455 GCF_026536565.1 Gilliamella sp. B2923
AACTTAGATTATACGGAAAAATCCAAGAGTTAGAAAAGAAATTAATCATATGGGAAAATACCAAAGAAAAAGCGACAAAAATGCTCTGGTGGGATGATGTCGCCAAAGGCTTAGCTAAGCAAAGTCAACAGACAAAACAAAGTAACACTGAAAAAGATAAGACAGAAGACAGCTCAAAGCAACAAGCAGAAACTTCATCAACGCCAGCCAACTTGAGTCAAAATGGAAGGGCGTGGTTTATGCATCCAATTGGAATACAAATATTCAATTTTGAAAATTGTATGTGTAATAAATGTATAACTGAAGATCAATTTAGATCTATTCTGCCTTTAGATGTTTTAAAAAATGGGCTATTTTATAAAATGAATAATGGTTTAAAAAATATATCAATAGATACATTTCTTTCAAAGCTTAATTCATATTTTATTCAATATAACGTTACAAGTTGTTTACTGAAAGCACATTCTATATCACAAATATTATGCGAAAGTGATTTTTTTAGGACTTCTGAAGAATATAAAAATAGGGATGGTTCCATACCTCAGAATTGGAATAATTATAGTGGTGGTTCAAATTATCATGGTAGAGGTCTTATTCAAATTACTCATGATTATAATTATGAATCTTTTAGTAAGTATATTAAAAATGATTCGATTAAAGATAACCCGGATCTTATATGCTCTGATTTGGATTATACAATTAGATCCGCATTTTGGTATTGGATTAAAGGTAGTGCTTGGGGAAATGCAAATAATATTGCAGCAAATAATGACTTTCTTAAAGTTACTATGGCTATAAATGGAGGATATAACCATGTTGTAGATAGAAATAAAGCCCTTATAACTTTATACAATATATTTAATATCAAAAATTGTAAAGTCCATTATTATATAAAAGTTGATAATTATTCTTTTGCTAATAGTGAAATGATTAATAGTCAATGGTATAAAAATAACACAATTAAGGTGCAACAAGTTGAAGCTGCCTTAAATACTTTTTATGCAGGTTTAAAAAACAGAGGTTAAAATGAAAAAATTCTATATTTTTATAATATTGCTCTTTTTTAATTTCCCGTTACTTGCACAAGTATGTAAGGAAACTAAATTAAATGTTATTAAAGGACAATTTATTGATGGCAATAATTTTGAAGGAAAATATTTTTATTGTCGTTTGATTAATCCTGAAGAAGACAAAATCTCACAAATTAATTTTAATTTAAATATAGATGGAAAAATTAATAGTTATATTTACAACGGAGGAGGTAATCCATCCATTGAAACTTCAAATTTAGGTGTAATTTCTATTTTTGATAAATTTGGTGGAATGGAAAGCCCTGCTAAAATAACTTATTTAACTAGTTTAAATAAAAAATTAATCATACTAGGCGAAATTAATCTAGATTATTCTCAAGGACAAGTTGTTAGTTATTCTATTCAGAATATTAATGACAAAATAGGCATTATGAGCTCTATTTTCTCAGAAAAAATTATGCATTATTTTATAGATAATACCCAATTGTCTTACCCTGATTATTTTTTATTGCTGCTATTTAATTCGTTTTTGGAAAAGAACATTTCAAAAGATTGGATAAAGCAGTTTAATCAAAAATTAAATTTAAATCAGCATCAAGATATCATTAATATTTATAGTCAAAATGTATTTTTTAAAAATACGACACTTTGTAATAAAGATAAAAATGAAAAAAATGCATTTGGATGTGAAGTTAACAATACTCAATTATCGTTATGTTATGATTATATTAATTCTAAGTTATTCTATAGGCTTGGTAGCCAGTCAAAATTAGAATTGCAATTAGTAAAAATAATCGATGATAAAGATAAGCAAAAATCTGTAATAACCTTTACCAATAAAAACACTGATTATTTAGTGGATACAAATCCAGGAAAAGAAGGTCTTAAAATAAAAAGAAGAGAGATGCAATTTAAGAAGTTTGAATGTAATCCAAATACTATTGAACCAATGATTTTGAATAGTTTCAATTAAATAAGCTGTATAAAAAATAATTAAATAAGATTTGAATAGTATTTTATTTGATTTTATCGCAAATCATATTCCAAGGAACGTTTTAGTTTTGAAAACAAATATTAATAGATAATGTCGACAAACGTGTTTCATCAGCATGAGCGAAACGAATAGATAAATAGAAAATTAATTGTCAGAAGAACGCTTAAGAATAAACGAGAAATATTTGAAAAAGGTATATATGCGACAGAGATTTATTAGGAGAAAAAGTATGCTTCGTAATTTTTATTTAATATTCAGCCTGGTTTTGTCATTTTCAGTAAAAGCAGATTTAACGAATAATTGGGTAGTAACTAAAGTATATATTAGGGATACAACATATACAAAAAAAGTGTCCTATGATGATCCAATTTACCTTAATAGAATATTTGAATGGGATGAAAATGTTATTAAAACTAATATTTATTCTGGTGCTGTTATTGAAATTTGTTCAAATTATAAAGTAAATAAATTTATTATCAATTTTGATGAATTTTTAAATAAAGAAATGCTAAGTGCTAACTCTTTTAATATAAATATGAAACAAAAAATAAACCAATTAGATATTTATTGCCCTAATATTCAAAAAACATGGACGCTGTTTAAAAAAAATGCTGATACATATTTAATAATAAATACAAATGATTCTATATTAGAAATAAATAGAATAAAGTATCAGAATACTGTTCCTAGTTTCTCTTGTTCAAAAGCAAAAAAAGTAGCCGAAAAACTTATTTGTCAGAATATTTATCTATCAGGATTAGATAGAAGTATTCATGATATTTATCATAATATAAAAAAATATTATGACTACAATAATGCTCAGAAAGAGTTTGAACAAATATACACTAATCAAAAAAAATTTATTCAGAAAAGAGATTTATGTAATAACGAAAAGTATTTGATGGATATTATGAATAAACATACTTATGAGTTACATGAATATATGCCATTGGTTACACCTTACTAGAAATTGCAAAAGTAGCATATGGTATAAATTTCAAGTTTATTTAATCAGAAAGTAACAATAGGAATCGTTAAAAATATTATTCATTTTTGAATGATAATTCATTATTTATCTTATCATTTATTAGGATATCAATTTCAACATAATGGTTATTATTATATTATTCGCAGCAATCAATTCCAAATGGCAATGAATATGCGACATTAACACAAGAATGTTTTAAAAGAATATCCGAAAAATCACACTTAACAATGGCACTCGGACGTCTGTTAGCCAATTATCAAAGTGAATGGTACGCCGAACTAAATACTGAAGTTAAACGACCGGAATGGGAAGAGTTAAACAGTGAAATGACAGATGATGCGGAAAACTATTTGGGTTATATAAAAAACGGTGATGAAGCAAAACGTGATGCATATGTTAGTAAATTAGACGCAAGCAAACAAGAATCAACAAAACAAGGCTTAGAGCAACAAAGAAAAGATTATCAAAGTTTTCCGAAGGATGATAAAAAGGAGTCTGAAAAGAAATTAACATCGGAACAACTTAAATTATTGGATTATATTAATAAGTTAGAAGAGAAATATAAGTTATGGGAAAAAACCAAAGAAAAAGCGACAAAAATGCTTTGGTGGGACGGTGTAGCCAAAGGTTTAACTAAGCAAAGTCAAAAGACAAAACAAAGCGACACTGAAAAAGATAAGACAGAGGACAGCTCAAAGCATCAAACAGAAACTTCATCAACGTCAGCCACCTTGAGTCAAAATGATAAAATAATTGAAAACTGGCCTTTTACCGAAAAAATGTGTGGGCAACTAAAGCTGAATCTTGGCATAATTTAAAAAGAAGAATGTTCCATGTCGAACTTAATTATAAAAGTCCAGATGTTCCTACTGATAATCAATATCAAGCCCTTGCAGATTTTTATATTGAGGCTTCGGATATTGAAGGATGTTGGCCAATAATAGTACCTCATATTGAAGTTGATAGAGGTATTGCAAATGGTCATGGTGATCCTACTGATTTTGATTATAATAAATTTTACTCTATTTTAAGGAGTAGAAACGTACCCATAGATGATATTCCACATTTTGAACATGACAGATATTGGGGATATAACAAATCAAAAATCCCATTTGCTGACGATAAATATTCATGGCCACCAGTTTTAAAAGGCAACCCTCACGGTAAATAAGGATATTATATGAAACAATTAATTTTATTATTATTGATATTACCTAACTTATTATTTGCTCAGGAAATATATAAAAATTCCTCTAATCAACAATATTTATCTTTAGGTAGTACGGAAAATGGTAAGCAAAATTTTTTAAATCTTAAAAATGGGATGATTGATTGGATAAGTCAGTCAGAATTACTGCAAATGCAACAAGTAGATATTTTATCACCACATGTTTTTTGGGATAAAGTCAACAAAAATTCTATAGGGTTCCATGCGAGTGGTT
>NZ_JAFNNZ010000025.1:0-3946 GCF_026536565.1 Gilliamella sp. B2923
TATCATCGGTCACCCAGTTACCTTTTTCATCAGCATGACCGGTATGCAGTTTGATTTGCTCGGCAATCCACGGCGCACTGGCACCGGCCAGACTGCCGGTAATATCACCGGTAATCACCCCGGTCACTATCGCCATAGCGGTATCAATCCCTTTACTGACATTACCGCCCATTGTGCCAAGATTTTTATCTTTATTGGCTTTTAGCTGAGTATCAACCAGCGCGTAATAAATGGAGTCTTCATTCGCGCTATAATATTGTTCAAATGAGGCGTATTTCGCTTTTTCCTCATCACTTAAATATTTATATCGCTTTTCCGCTTCCGCCCGGGTTAACGCATCCTTATTTTTATCCACCTCTTTTTGTGCCTCAATGCGGTCATATTTCTTCACCACACTTTTAGCCTGCTGGGCAATATCTTTAATCAGCTCAACGGTTTCAATTTTATCCAGCTCTTTTTGCTTATCAAAAATCTGTTTGAGCGGATTATTGGCACTGTCCGTATCCCGGCTCAGGCCGTTAATATCCTGTTTTTGCCGGTCCTGATTGCGGATGATTAACTCGCCTTTTTCCACCGCTGATTTGGTGGTGCTTGAGTCACTGTCTTTAAACGCAGTTGGCGCACCGGGACCGGCGGTGCCACCACTAATGGCAACATGAGTGACTTTAAAGTCAGCTTTATTTTTAATATCACTGAAGCTGATAGTGCCGGTATCGAGTTTGTTTTTACCGGTATCTTCCGCTTTCGAGGCAATCACCGCGCCTTTTAAGTCAGTGTTATTGCCGACCGTGATATCATAGCCGCCTTTACCGGCAAAGATACCCGACTGGTCAGTCACACTTGCCCATTTACTTTCCATTTCCGTGGCCGATAACGAGCCGTTCGCACTCACCCCACCATAACCGGCGGTGCCGCTGACTGAAGCACTGATTTTTTCATAATCATAATTATCGGTATCTTGCAGTGACTGAAGAGAGGTAGGATATTATCTTGGTTTTACGAGAAGATTAAGAATAAAGAATTGTATAAAATCAATGAAGTTAATAGTGAGGGGGGGGAAGAAACACATATTCGGCATTATTCAGAAATTAAATATTGGATAAATAAAATATAAGGTAGCCACTGAGCACAGCTGACCATTAAAGCTGAGTAGAGTAAATTAATTATAGATACTTACGATGCAGGTCTAAAAAGAGAAAAATAGATTCCTGAACACATTGGTGATAGGGATCTTTTAATGACAATAAAACTAAATCTGAAAATTGCTTCGCTTGGATAGTTCTAAGAGCTCTTTTAAATAATGATTATATTGCTTACCTTTTTTCATTTTTGCGTATTCTTCAACAGCGATAATTCCATTATTTATAATTGAATTATCAATTCGAGAAATTTCAAGAGTAATAACAGATTTACCATTAATAAGATAAGTATATATGTCTTCACTTTGTTCTATCATGTGATATAAGCAACATGCTGAACCCAGAGTATCAAAAATTTTTTTTAAGTAAGGAATTACAATTTCTTGTTCCATTTTATTGAATTCGTCTATTAATTGATTCTTAGTCATTTTATTCTTCCTGGTGTTACTGTTACTAAATTACCTTTTTTATCAGTAAGTACCGTCATAGTATTTGTTGGTTTACCGCTAAATTTATCTATACCTATATTTTTATCTAATGTAATAACTCTCTCATAAAGAGTATCTGTCTGACCCGTGACCTTGTTATACGAAGATCTAGTACTGCTAATTGGAATTTTAGCCGTATCGGAACTATTTAGAATAGCCTTAACATCTGTTTCACTGATTGTAAATTGACTAGCATTCGTTTTACCTGAGAAATGGCGATTTTGTACATGAACCCAACCAGGTTCGATGTCACCAATCTTTACATTAATACGAGATTGAACAATAAGGTGCTCTAAATCAGTTTTAGCTATTGCATTAGTTACACCATTTGAGACTTTATATCCATTAGATACTGTTCCCGTTGGTTGTATGCTAGGCGATCGGTCATCATTAAAATTGAGCAGAACAAGTTGATTATTGAACTTGCTATGCAGATCTAAAAAAAGATAAAAGAAGGAACCCCAATTTGGTTAATTGGGGATCATGTTAGTTACGCTTTATGAATCACATAACGATCATTGTCTAATTCAGCTGAATCTAAAGTTATAGGCGTTTCAGAACCTTCAGGTGAAATCATTATCCATGTAAGAGGATTAGGACTATCGTCAGATATCAATCCTTTCATATGTAATATATTACATAGTTGCTTGGAAAGAAGAGTTGAATTATGTTCTAACGTACTATCTCTAATATAAATAGAACAGTTTAGCAAAAAGTCTCCCCCATCATATTGATTAATTATAGCCCAGATTTTTATATCTCCAGTAAATGGATCCGAGTCATAATCATCATCAACTACAACATTTTCACTTTGTATATTGAATATTATTGCCAGAGCTTTCTGTAATTCACTTTTACTAATTACCTTTTCTAATGCGATATCAAATCCACTCATTTTTGATTCCTTTTCCAAACATCGAGAGCAGCTTGTTTTGATTGATGAGAAAGTCCCATTTTATTTAAAATTTCATCTGCTTTTGATGTATTACCAAACTTTTTATAGATTCCTAGAGCATCAAAGGAACCACGATCTAAAGTAGTAAATCCATTTCCAGATATAGGTGCTAACGTACCATTAGCTTCTCTTTCATAAGTTCTACCATTAACAGTTATTTGATTTCCTTTAATTGTTGCTTGTCCATTTTTGATGGCCGCCATATCAGCATTGACATCAACAGATGAGTCAATAACTGTATTTTTATCTTTCTTTGTCGTCCCTTGCTTTATTTTATCAAAGTAATGGCGACTATTAGGTGAGTTAATATCAGATATCCATTCAGGTTGATTCTGTGTTGCCCCCTTACCAGCATTAATTTGTTGCTCTTTCGCTACATGTTCACCAAATTTACTACTTTCGTTTGCTTTCTGATTGGCAGCATGATTATCAAGTATTTTATCCTTAGTCTCTTTATAATTTCCACCACCTTGTTCAACATTTCCTTTTCCGTGTTGTAGCTCTAAGTCTGTTTTGTCTAATGGTTTATTGGCAGTAGGTCCCTTTCCGGTCTCCAAACTACCAATCTTAACTGGGGTCCATTTCCCGTCAATCCATTGTATAATCTTACCGCCTAAAGCAGCCGTTGCCGTTCCCGCAACAGTATAGAATGACGCTTCACCAACATCATGCCCAGTCATACTTGCTAAGTTAGTCAATGCTGTTTCAAAAGAATCTGCTGGGATCTCTTTATTTAACCATTCTCTTGGAATGCTTGCTATTTTCTTTCCAAACTCCCAAGCGTCATCAGCAATTTTTCCTAGTGAGTTGTCATCAATGTATCGAATAGCTTTATCGCCACCTTCAACAATGTTATCAACCAACTTGCCAGGCGCATTTTTCATTCCTTCCCATAAGGATTGAATTTTTGTGTCATCAGGATAATATCCAAAACTCAGATCATCTGGTGATGCACCATCAGTAACTATATTATAAAAATCACGATATCGATTATCTATCTCTTCCTGCAACCAATCTCTTCTTTCTAACTGACAAGTTGTATAGCCTTCACAATCCGCTATAATTTCTCGATATCTCTCAGCATACTCTTCTAACAATTGATTTTTATATTCTTGTAATGCTCTGATCTTTTCTTTATCAAGCTCATTTGTTTCTTTTACTACCTGCATTTGGCATTTTCTATCACCATTACAGGCTGCATATTTCTTGTCTGCTTCAGCAACATCCGCAGGGCTTAACAAGTTATTCTCAACCGCATTCTTCCCGGCAGCAATTGCCGCACCGGCAGCGCCGGTATCACCGCCACCGGCGGCAATCGCCAGGCCGGCTGCCAGCTGGGCGAGGGCGCTGATGTTTTGTTTTTC
>NZ_JAFNNZ010000026.1:0-3554 GCF_026536565.1 Gilliamella sp. B2923
ATGCGATAAAGCACATCATCAGGCGAGTATTTGGTTTTCCCTTCCCCCTCAGACGTTTGAAAATAGACTTCATGTTCCGGTGGCTCGTCACTTTGGCGCATTTCAGTGACAATATGGTCATTAATATTATTAATGACCTTCGCATTAATAAATAAATTGCCGTGTGATTCAATGGTTGCTGAATGGTTTTCAATCAGTTCGGCTTGACCTTTTACATTGTAATGTTCATCAAGTTCACCGCCAATAATAAAATCGCCCAGACTCAATAACTGAGCATGCGCATAGTTATTGAGCGTATTGACCCCTAAATGAAAATTTTGTCGGGCAGCAATGACCGGCGCAGTACCATTTTGTGCCCGATTATTCAGCGTTATGGCGTTAATGGCTAAATTATCGGCATAGATTCGACCGGTTTGTAAGTTATTTAATGTGTTACTGTCAATAATTGCGGTTGTGCCATTAATTAGGCCATAGTTGGTGGCATTTTGATGATTTAATGCCAGATAATCGGCACTAATTTCTGCTTGTTGTTCATTGATAAGTTGTTGGCTTTTTAAGCTGACTTGTTTGCCGGCTGTAATTTTGTTTTTATTGATGATGTCATTTTCACTGCTAATCGATAAGTGACCATTTGCGGTAATTTCACTGTCATTAACAAAACTGTCTTCTAACTCAAGCGATAAATCATTTTTCGTTTTAATCGTACCATTACCACGAAATGATTTTGTTTTGAGTAATAAGTTGTCAGAGAGTAAATAACCTTGATCGTTATCAAAGTCCTTAGCATCAATAATAATTTTATTATTGGCGGTTAAACTGGCTAACTGATTGTTTAAAGCGTTGCTTTCGAGCAGGATATTTTCTGCTACATAGTGAGATTGGCGGTTATTAATTTGCTGCGCCTTAATATCAACAAGACCATTGGTTTTAAACGAGGCGGATTGGTTATCAATATTGATTGCCTGTAATGAAATACCGTTATTAGACAATAATTTGGCATGTTGATTTTCAATATGACCATTTAATGAAGCGAGTTTAATTACGCCACTGGCGGTCAGCTCAGCAAAACGGTTGTTGATACCGTTAGCAACATCGAAAGTAATATTGTTTTCCGACACCACATTGGCCAACTCATTATTCAGCGTTGCCGCATGAATGTCGATATTGCCTTTGGCTTGTAAATCAGCTTGTTGGTTATTGATTTGATTGGTTTGAATCGATATCGCTTTATCCGCCACTAATTTGGCATTTTGGTTGGCAATGTTGTCAGCCTTAATGGTCAAATCGCCTTGCGTTAATATTTTTGCTTGTTGGTTATTGAGTGTTTGGCTTTCAATATTGGTACCGTTTTTACCGGAAAGCAGTAAGGCGGACTGATTGTCAAATTGATCGGCTTTGACCGCAATTTCTGTTTGCGATTGTAATGTTGCATTAGCATTATTCAGTGCTTTGGTGGCTATTTTTATGGCCGCATTCGCCACTAAAGTCGCACTAGCGTTGTTAAACGCCTGATTATTGATCGTTATTGCATTATCGGCTTTAAACACGGCGTCTTGATTATTGAGTTTAGTTGAATCAACGGTAATTGATTGACCGCTAAATAATTTAGCCTCGGCATTCTCGACGGTTTGTGCCTCGATCGTAATATTGTCTTTAGCACTCAACGCCGCTTGATCATTATTCAGTTGCTGGCTGTGAATAGTTATGGATTGATTTGAAACAAGTTGAGCCCCTGAGTTATCAAATTGGTTAGCGTTAATGTTGATATTCTGCTTCGCCTGCCATTTAGCCTGGTTATTAATCAGCGTTGAGGCGTCAACATCGATATTGCCTTGTGCGCCAATTTCACTTTCCGTGGTATTGATTTGCTCCGCGCGAATTTGCATATTTTTTTCAGCAACCAGTTGGGCATTTTGTAACGCTAAAACGTGCTGTGTATTAATTTGCATATTGCCTTTACTACCAAGCGAGGCTTGATTGAGTGAGGCGTTTTCACTGTTGATAGTGAAATCACCTTCAGAAACATACTGCGCAAGGTCACTGCTAAG
Source organism: Gilliamella sp. B2923 (assembly GCF_026536565.1). NCBI lineage: Bacteria > Pseudomonadati > Pseudomonadota > Gammaproteobacteria > Orbales > Orbaceae > Gilliamella > Gilliamella sp. B2923. The sequence goes on from NZ_JAFNNZ010000026.1 coordinate 2,049, forward strand.
TTGCTTGCTTTTAATCTCAATGCCTTGTTTAGCCTGAATCACACTCGATCGATTATCCATAACATCGCTGGTTAGATTAATGATGCCATGACTGGATAATTGCGCTTTTTGATTATCTAACTGGTTGGATTTTAGGGTAATAGATTGCACACCCCAAAGTCGAGCAGCGCTGTTGATGATGTTATTGGCATGAATATCGATACCTGCCGTTTGGGCAATGAATATACCGGCATTATTGTTAACGTTTCCGGTTGCATTAATACTTATTTTACTTGCCTGAATTCGCGCTTTTGTGTTGTCGAGATCCTGGGTATTTATGGCCAGATTTTTGAAAGATATTAAGGTTGCTTCACGGTTATCTAACTGCTCACTGTCAATAGTCAGGTCTTTTTCAGCCTGAATATTGGTGTATTGGTTATTAAAGTATTTGGCTAATATTGCAACATGACCGCCACTGATCCATTTGCCGTCCTGGTTATTGAGTTCGGTCGTGTTGATCGTCATGCCATTTATGGCATAAAGCGTTGAATGATGGGTGTTGGCTTGCGCCGCTGTCAGATTCAGTTGTTGGTTAGCGTACAATTGACCACGGTTGAATGATGCCAGCTTTAAAGCTTTAATGGATAGATCTTTGGCCGCTCTGATAACCGCATCGTCAGCCTCAATGGTCGTGGCGTCCAAATTGATTTGACCGTTGGATAAAAACTCACTTTTGGTTAAGTTCTGTTGCTGACCGCTAACGTTAATATCGTCCTTAGCACTGACAGAAGCATCGGTTAAATCAATTTGCTCACTGTCTAATGCAATGATGCCTTCGGAATAAAGATTTGCGCCTTTGGCACTCAATTGCTTTTCCGCATCTAATGTTATGTTAGTATACCCATACAAATAACTGTTGTTGGTCGATAACTGCCGGGCAGAGAGTGATAAGCCATTATTGGCGATCAATTTAGCGTTATCATTGTTGATTTTTTCAGAATAAACCATGATTGATTTATCTGATAAAATTGTACCAAATTGGTTGTTAAATAATTGATAAGCTGAAATGTGAATGTTGCCGGTACCTTGCAATTTACCCTTTTCATTAAACAGGCTATCACCAACCAGACTGATTTCCCGGTCGCTGACTAAGGTGGCGCCTTGATTATTTAAGCGATTAAAGTAGTAATTAATCGGCCCATTCGATCTAATAAAGCTTGAAGCGTTTTCGATGGTATTGGCTTCAACATAGATATCTTGCCCGGCTTGTATATTGGCTTCTTGCGTGGATAACGTTTGTGCGGTAATTGCTAATGATTGCTCAGTAACGGCCTGTAAATTATCCATAATGGCGTTATTTGCCGATAGTGAAATTTCCCCTTTAGCACTTAAGTTACCCGATTGCATCTGCACATCATTGGCCTGGATATCAATGGTACTATTAGTGTTAAGGTCTGCTGCTTGCGCTTTTATTTGATCTGCTTTTAAGGTGATAGACTCTTGCGCTAACAGTTGGCTATGGTCGGC
>NZ_JAFNNZ010000027.1:0-3290 GCF_026536565.1 Gilliamella sp. B2923
AAAACATCAGCGCCCTCGCCCAGCTGGCAGCCGGCCTGGCGATTGCCGCCGGTGGCGGTGATACCGGCGCTGCCGGTGCGGCAATGGCTGCCGGGAAGAATGCGGTTGAGAATAATGCGTTAAGTAATAAACGTGGCGTTGAAAAACTCGATAAAGAAAGCAAGCAACTCTATGACAAAATTAAAAATGTTGTTGGTTATGATGACGTAGATAAATTACAACAGCAATATTATGATTGTAAAACGGATGAATGTAGAACAAATGCTTACAATGAATATATACAAAAAGAGCAACAAGCAGGACAAGCATTAGTTGATTTATATAAATCTGGTGGTCTCTCTGAAACAGAGTATCTACAATTAGTTACATCTTATTCTGACTCAATGCTCGAAGGCATAAAAGAAGGACAGATTGATAACGCCGGCAATCATGAATTTGGAAGCTGGGATATTTATGATGCTTCTGCTGTAGATTGGCTTCCAACGACAAGCATACCTTATTTACAAGAAATAAGAGGATTAATCTTACTTAATGAATGGCGAGCTGCTGGTTTATCTGAATCAGAAATCCAAGAAAAATTTATAAAAGACAACATTCTCGGCTCTTTTGGCTCAATACCTGAAATTAATTCGATTGTACATCAAATCCGTAATGGAGATTTCAGTATTGAAGAAGGACTGAGATTGGCGACTATCGCCACTTATGGTAAATTAACTGATAAAACAGCTGGTGCTGCGAATAAAGCTTCTGGTTTAGACCATAAATTATCATCAGGTCAAACTGTTGGGGAGTTTGAAAAAAGCTTATTTAAGCTATCTCCAGGCGAAAGAGTCGCAACAATCAAGACTGTAGTGAACTCTTTTGTAAAAGAAAATGGTTGGACTAAAGATAATCAATTGAGCAAAATGAATGGTAGAGATGTGTACAAGGGAAAAGACGGTTTTCTTTATGCAGTGGATACTCAGCATGGGCGATTTGAAAAAATTAACCCTAAAAATGGACAGCATTTAGGTGAGTATAATTTAGGGGGCGGCTTTATTGAGGGGTCTATAGACAAGTCTGGTGGACATAATTTGAGAGTTAACTAATGAAAAAATTAATTGAGTGGGAACATGAATCTATATCAAGAGGAATAGTTTTTAGATTACCAGCAAAATGGCCTTATGAAGATTTTGTTGATTTTATGGTTGTTGACTTTGCTCATAGTCATGGATTGGTAGTTTCTTCTGGTTATAAAGCAGGCTTAATATTAGTTATATTACCAGTTGAAAGTAATTCTAATGAATATGTTGGAATTGATACTCAATGGATAATAACTAATTGGTCTAAATGGGTCTATCCTGAGTGCGATGTAAATGATGTTCATATAATTGAACATTATGAGTCATCCCCCGTTTAATATTTTATAATAAAGTAGATCCCAGTTTAAAAACTGGGATTTCTTATCTCATTGATCTACATTGTAATTTGGAAAATTAATTTGCCTTTTTAGGTATTGAGAATAATGCCTTAAATCGTTAAGATTCATGGCGCTATCAGACGAAATATTGTAAAGGGTGCGGATAATATGAAAAATGGTGGTTATCAAGGCGACTTATACATAGACGCTTCTAAAACAGGAGTGAGTATGAATGACATGATCAACCACTTTAAACCTGGCTCACCAGTATCGAATATTACAAAAGAAGGTACTGTGAAAAATATTTATATTAAGACGCAGAATGGTTGGTTGAATGTTACCAATGGTTCAATTAGCAAAGGTGGAAATAAATAATGGCCAATGAAATTATGTTTCCAATTAAAGAAACACCTTCTTTTGAAAAATTATTAGATATTATTGTTGATGGTTTTCATGATTTATCACTATCAACACAGCAGTTAACAATAGGTGTATCTGCAAAGAAAGGAATTGATTTATCTGATAAATTTATTTTTATTCAAGAGCATCAATACAGTTATTTTTGTTGGATTAGCTTCTCTTATTTCAAGCCAGAATTTAGAGATGAAGCAGATATAGACCTACCTATTATGGTTGGTGTTAGCGCTCGAGGCGAAATGAATCAGAAGTTTGCTATTTTAGTGACTTACATACTAGCAACGGCACTAAAAGCTAGAGTAATTTATGACGATGCTTATTTAGTTCAGCGAAAAGATGACTATCCTGTTGAAGAGTTAAAGCCTTTTGTTGAGCAATATATAAAAGAGCTATATCCAGTAAGTGATTAATGAATTATCCCCCGATCTAACCCAGATCGGGGACTTTTTATCTCTTTTTAGATCTGCATCGCAAGTTCAATAATCAAATTGCTCTGCTCAACTTTCATAATGACTTGTCGCCTGGCAAACAACCCTATCGGCTCTAGCTCCATACCCTTAATGGTCTGGGGTTGGGCTTTGTGCCTTGTGGCACGTAACCAACGGTGTAAAACCGCTCGTTGAGTTGTGGTGCTTTGTCTGTGGTTGATTATAGCTCTCCTCTGATAAGTGGACTTATGCGATTAATAGCAAAGCCAAATAAAATAGTATTAGTTAAATGATGAATAAATTGATTTATTATTGGTGGATACCAGATTATAAAAGATTTTCTCCCTCAGGTAGAGAATATAGTGAAGATATGAGATTGGTTCCCAAGCAAGGGCGGGGAATATGTGAGGTGGCAGCCTGGCTAGCAGATGATCTCCAATACTCCACTGACTCAGTTAATATTTGGATAAATAATCTCATTGATTTAAAACGCAGCCGAGCACCCGATGGCATGTTTGGCATTGGTAATGCTCACTGGGTATTAATTACTGGAAATTATGTTTTTATTGGTACTGAATATGTTGAAGAGCAACAAGTCATTATGACCAAAGAACAACTTTTATATGTGCTAGAGCAATATAAAGCCTTTTTAGAGGGAAACTACAAAGATCCTAATAATCCGCCCGCTCCTATTGATGTAGAGTTTATTGCTGAAGGGCAGGAAGCAATTGATATCTATAATGGATTGCCAAATTCTCATCTGGTACCTTATGCTTGTTAAAAAACTCCCACATCTCATATGTGGAAGGCTTTAAAGTTTTTAGATCTGCACCGCAAGTTCAATAATCAACTTGCCCTGTTCAATCTTAATGATAACAGGGCAACCGACATAAAATCCTAACTGCTAAAGCCCCCTACCCTTATCGATGCCGGACATGATATTGATGCCAAAACGGTCGATATTGCTGCCGGTAAGCAATTAGGGCTTTATGCCGATAATGATATCGCTATCGGGACGTCGTCGGAGCGATTTGAGTTAGATGAGT
>NZ_JAFNNZ010000028.1:0-3286 GCF_026536565.1 Gilliamella sp. B2923
GCAAACTGACCATTACTGCCAGCAAAGAGCTAACCCTAATCTGTGGCGGCTCGTATATCAAAATCAGCAGTAAAGGCATAGAGCTGGGCACACCAGATAACGTTAAGCTTAAATGTAATGTGATGCAGAAGATGGGGCCCACATCATTATTTCCGACAACAATTGACTTACCATTAAGTATGGTAGAATTTGCCGAATCATTACCATGCCAGTTAAATCTGAAAATTAGTGATATTCCAGGTAGTAATGGAATTCATTATAGCAATTCACAATGGCGAATTGTCACGGCTAATTGTGTTGAAGATGCTTTAATGACTGATGACGTTATTTATGAAGGTAAAACAACACAGACTGGCGAATTACAAATCTCATCGGAAGAATCGAAAGATATCGTTGCACAGTATAACAAGCATCCAGGCCGTTTATGGATTGTGAATAATAATATTGCTTATCAATTACAAATGTCGACATTAGGGGATGTTGATAATTCAACAAAAAATATTAAAGCAGCGCAAGCAATGGGATACAAAGCCAATTTATTAAAAGAGCAGAAAAGTTTCTTAAATGCGGTTGAAAGTAACTCACAAATTGAAAAGAATCAATTGATCAAATCAATAAGAAAATGATGGTATGCTAATGATGGAACATAATAAAACACATATCTTGTTTGATGAAAAAGGCGAGGAAAACTACACCTCGACAGTAACTGAGGATATTTGGTTATATGATATCAATAAATATGGTAATAGAGATAATTTTGCGGAACCTACACATAAAAATAGTGTAAAAGCTTATGTACAAAGTTATGACTATTTTCAGGATTTAATTGCTGATATTCGTAGTGCTGAAAGAGAAATCTATATCACTGGCTGGCAGGTAAACTGGGATGCAATGCTAACACCAAATATACGTTTAGTTGATTTAATACTTGAAGTGGTGCAGAAAAATAAAAAATTGGAAATATTTGTTTTACCTTGGAAATCGCAGTCAATCGCCGTCGATACCAATGATCAAGATACTAGAAACGTATTAAGAAACTACATAAATGAATATATTCAGCGAGAAGCGATTTTTGTCAGATTACATAGTTCAAAAAATGATGAGCCATTCTACAGTATTGCAACGCAAATGTTTTTCTCTCATCATCAAAAGTGTATTATTATTGATAGAAAAAAAGCATACGTAGGTGGAATAGACTTAGCTTATGGTCGTTATAGCCATGGTTATGATATCGATCCGAATGCAGACAATAGACAAGTCTTGAATCGTTATAATCCTTGTGTTGCATTGATGGGCGATGACAGAAAAGAAATAAGTCTATCATTCAGACCTAGAGATCGTTCAACGCTTAGCTATGATAAACTTAGCCAAACACAAATATTTGATAAAAAATATTTTGAAAAAACCAAAACAACATTAGCCGACAATCAACCAATTATGCCATGGCAAGATATTCACGTTAAAATTGAAGGTAAAGCGGTATTCGACTTAACATTAAATTTTGTATTACGTTGGAGGCAAGCTGGCACTAATGGTGAGCAAAAAAATGACAATGTATCTGATTATTGTATAAATAAATCACTATCATTACCCACACAGCAAGAATATGATGAAATGGTAGATAAAGGTAATGTTAGTGTACAGATATTAAGAAGTGCGCCTCTTTCTATGCGTGCTAAGGAAACAATGTCGGTACTAATGGGTAGCGATATAGACCTATATAATGGGATTGAAGGTCTTAACAAGCTGGCACCGAATGTTCGGCATAAAACTAACTTCACATTGCAGCCACAATCTGATATTTATCAGGTGATGCTAAAATTAATAAAAAAAGCCAAACGCTATATTTATTTGGAAAATCAATTTTTTATCTCTGATTATGGTAGTCCGTCTGATGTTTCATTAAATGATCAATTATCCGAGGCTGCACAAATAGAGTTGCCACTTAAACCGTGGGCGACAAGAGTGTTATCGGCAACGGCTAATGATTTGCCTGAAAATAAAATTGTTCAAGCTTTAAGCGATAAAATTGCCAGTGTCATTTTTGCTTTTAAACCCGAACCATTTCATGTCTACATAACCTTACCTGTACACCCAGAAGGATTATTAAATGTGGGCTCTACTATGGCGACCATCCATCAAACCATGCAAACAATCGTATATGGTAGCGATAGTTTGCTTAACCGCATTCGCAAACATTTATGGGTTTATCAACAACTGGTTAAAGATGAAGTACCACGAAAAAACTGGCAAAAATTGCGACCAACCTATTACGATAAAATGGGCGAGGAATACAAAACAATAGAGTTAGAAGAGTGTGATAAATATGTTACCTTACTTAATCTGCGCAGTTGGGCTCAGTTAGGTGATCGCACACTTACTGAACAAATCTATGTTCATAGCAAATTAACCATTGTGGATGATCTGTATGTATTAGTCGGCAGTGCCAATATTAATGACCGCAGCTTATTAGGTGGGCGGGATTCAGAGCTTGCGGCATTAATTGTAGATAATGATTCACAAACCATTAATTGTCCTGAACGTGGCATACCTATACCGGTTAGAAAATTTGCCTATGAATTACGAACCAAAATTTGGCAAGGTTTATATGGTCAAGGGTTAGAGCAAGCGATTAACGTCCCTGAACTTGCCAGTAGTGTTACTGCAATCCGCTCCCGAGCTAAAAGTAATACTGATATTTTTGAATCGGTTTTCCCATTTATACCGAGGAATTATTTAAGTGAAGAAGTTATTAACGGCACGAAACGTGAAGTTATATTTGCCTCAATTTGGCCTGTTTTGGATTATGAAGAATTAGACAAACAAAATAATGAAAAATATAAAGATAAAAAGTTAGTAAAAGAAGAAATTAATAAATATTATGGATCATATGGAGACATTCATATAGTGATTGTTGAAGATGAGGAAACATTAGTAAAAAAAATCTTTACGAAGAAATATTTTACAGAAGAATTATTAATGCCTTTTAATGATATTTTTTGGCAAAATTATGCCATCAATCAACCTGACACATTACAAAACATTCAAGGCCATATCACATTAGTGCCCATCCATTGGACAGAAGATGAAAATAACGCGATTGCTTATCATATTCGGTTATTAACTTAAGGATTTCCTATCATGAAAAAATTTTTTTTATTAGTCAGTCTTACTTGTTTTAGTTATCTAGCCCAAGCAGTTGAACTCACCTATAAAACCGAGTGTATTGGTTCCTATACCTTAGATTTACCCGATAATCTTGAAGTGGCACTTTACCCGACAAATA
>NZ_JAFNNZ010000029.1:0-3282 GCF_026536565.1 Gilliamella sp. B2923
ACTCTTCAAAATCAAATGCTACAAGATTCCTCCACGGTTTTTTTTCACCATCATCAATCACATCTTTGGGTGGAATGGGTTTTGGGTGGTATTTCGGTTTTGAGGCGTCGGCCATTTTGATGATTGTTTTTTCTGTGCAGGTTGATTGTTCAAGCGTTGGTGGGATTGCTTTTTCCTCATAGCCCTTTTTGATTTTCGATTTTATCAGTTTGTTGGCTTCTTTTTCCGCATCGGCAGGCGAAGAAAACGTTTTAACTTGTGTTTGTCCTTTTGTCCCTATCTTGCCGAATACTATGGTTAGTGATTCGTCTTGTTGGGTGATATACCAAAATTTGTTTGACTGTAGATCGCTATATTCTAAATACTTTTTCATTGTGTTATGTTTTCCTAATACTTATCTTTTTTATATTTATTAGAATAATTTGACTTTATCCTGTTTATTGGGGCATAAGCCCCAATTAGTAAGCCTTTTTATTAATTATAATTTGGCTAACTTTTCCTGCCAGTATTCTTGATATTGTGGCAGGCGTTTTTGTGCTGTTTGGTACACCTGTTTTAGTTCAGTAGTATCGAGTTTTCTTTGCAGTTTCTCCATGGCATAATCTAGTTTTTTCTGCTGTATATATGCCATAAACAGCAGTGAGGCATCATAGACTTCGCCCATATCTGGGGTGATTTTTTCAAGCTTTTTGATTGCCCGATAATTATCATCCTCAAAAACCCCAGCTGCTAAAGCTTCATCCAAATACATCATACCAGGCTTAGATTTATCAATAACAGGACTCCCTTTTGGACTATCGAAATAATAATATTGTTTTCGCAGTGCGAATAATTTTTCTTTATCGGGCGCTTGTTTGTTCATTGCAACAGCAATCTTAGCAAAATCCATTACACCATAAATTAGCTGAGCTTGATTTATACCATAAATTCCCATACCCACTTGATAGGGTGTGCCACTAAAATCAATCACAACCTTTTTACCAAAACAGTATGCCTGTTCAGCGCCCCAAAGGATAACAGAGCGAGTACCTATGTCATTTTGCACCTTACAATATTGGATAATAGCATCGAAAATGTAAGGATTAGTTATCGTTAATGGCGCAAAAATAACTGCTCTCCATGAGGAATCATAAGTTTCCAATTCTCTAACATTAAACCCACGCTTTTTAGCTTCCAATGGCGTAATGACACAAGGTGGATTTTCGATAAAATTTTGGTCAACTATTGTTAACGGTTTGGAATCGTTTTCATATTTAGGAGGGAGATTATAGATAATTGGTTGACCGCTAACTTCTCCTTCTTCCTCAAAAGCTTCTATAACTAAATTATGAAAATCTGCGTATATCAACTTTTCTTGCGGATCAGTCGCATTATTAAATAATTTTTTTAACTTTTTAAGAGCATAACTAGGTTTATAATTATCAAAAAGTTCTATTACTAAATTAGTCAATTTACAATTTGGGTTTTTTGGCTCATTCCTTCTGTAATAATCCGTCAAACTAGCTAAATTTTGCGGAATTTTATAAAATTGACTAGATAATTTAGCCGTATGACACTCATAACTTAATTGCAATAACGCAATCGCAACCGCTGTTTCGGGCGTAATGCCCCAATATTTTTCAAGAACAATACCAAAATTACTAGCCAAATCTTCATAGTAACTATCGATTTCATTAGCAAATTTAATAGCCAAATCCATATGTTTTACATCCGTCATTGCTAAGGCTATGGCGGCGAATGTCCCGGCGACTGAACTTTCATTTTGTATTTCAAAACTTTTATGATCTTGATACATGGTTAAGTCAACAAACTCTCTTATTTTATCGTGTAAACTTTCGTACATCACTGCTTTGCGGAAAAAGGCATGTGAACCACAGACTATACCTCCTATCGCTAGCCCTAGTTCTGATTCTTCAATGTCTTTAAGGTATTCAAAGTCTTCAACATATTTAGCAAATTCAGAATAGTATTTAGGCTTGGCAACAAAATAAATATGAAGCCAATGCCCCTGAAATATTTCTGAATAACCTTTTGCCATTATTCCATTTAAATAATCAAGCGCATCGGAATATGCCTGTTCACTTTCTTGTTTAAAGCGTAAGTAAATTTCACCGCCCGTTGGCATGGCTCTGGCGATAATAGTATCAGTTTCACAAAAAACATCATTTTCAGTAAAAGTATTATAAAAACGTTCGGTTGCTGATTGATAGCGTGAATCGTCTTTTTTTTCTGACTTGCTATCAATAATGCCCAGCTTATCCCACGCTTGTTTTTGTAAAATTGCTGGTTCATATCCTTTATCAACTAAGCATTCAACACCGTTATAAGCATATCTATAATCAAAATTAGCCCATTCAAACTGTAAATAAACTAACCACCATTTGTTATAATCAAAATCTTTGTATTTCCTTAACAGAGAACGTCCTTCCGATTCAGCCTCTTTTTCACATGAATAAAGATATTTTTTTAGTAATGCTAAAATTCTATCGGTATCATAATTATCAATAATGCCATTATAGGCAAAATATTCCTCAACCGTGTCAGTTAGCAAATCTGCATAATATTCATCTGATTGCTCGAGATATTTTAGGTCTCTTTCAAGCTCAAATACCTTTGTTTGTCGGTAGGTTTGCTCTAGTGGTATTTCAATAAGAATATTATCTGTTTGGAAAAGGGCAATTTTGAAATATCTATTAGTCATATCACCAAAAAAACCATCATCCAGCATTTTCTGGAGTTTTTCGGTAAGTAATGGAACAAAATATTGATTATTTATCTCAACGCCATAACTAGTACCATCATATTCTAGCTCATTTAGACTTTCTGAATAATAGCGTTTGGAATTTCGTTCATTGAATAAAGCATATATTTCCAGCGTTTTATAATCAAAGGTGATATTAAAGCCACAAACATTTTCAGGGAATTTGGTAGTTTCAAAAATACTCTGTAATGCGTTAACTATTTTATCCACCATTTGTATTGGATAATCGGTTAGATATTGTTCAGACAGTTGATGGATTGATTCGGAATGAGTCTGATAACGTTCATAAATATATTTCATCACACCTTGCGCAAAGATTTCTTGGAAAAGAATTTCTGGATCTCTGATTCTCAAAAGATAAGGAATGCAATCAAAGTGAATCGGTGATATTTTCTTCATAAATTTTGAAAATGTCATTTGAAGCATATCTTTGATGAAAATTTGAAATTCATTATTGCTGGGGCTTAATGCTTTTAATTGTTCAAATGTCGCTTCAATATCGAACTGCACACCTTGCTTTA